>FLTS01000002.1 GCA_900078405.1 uncultured Stenotrophomonas sp.
CACGTCGAATACGAATCCGACAGCCGCCACTACGCGCACGTCGACTGCCCGGGGCACGCCGACTACGTGAAGAACATGATCACCGGTGCGGCGCAGATGGATGGCGCGATCCTGGTGTGCTCGGCCGCTGACGGCCCGATGCCGCAGACCCGCGAGCACATCCTGCTGTCGCGTCAGGTCGGCGTGCCGTACATCGTCGTGTTCCTGAACAAGGCCGACATGGTGGACGACGCCGAGCTGCTCGAGCTGGTCGAGATGGAAGTGCGCGAGCTGCTGAGCAAGTACGACTTCCCGGGCGACGACACCCCGATCATCTCGGGCTCGGCCCGTCTGGCGCTGGAAGGCGACCAGAGCGAGATCGGCGTGCCGGCGATCCTGAAGCTGGTCGATGCACTGGACAGCTGGATCCCGACCCCGGAACGCGACATCGACAAGCCGTTCCTGATGCCGGTGGAAGACGTGTTCTCGATTTCGGGCCGCGGTACCGTGGTGACCGGCCGCATCGAGCGCGGCATCATCAAGGTGGGCGACGAAATCGAAATCGTCGGCATCCGCCCGACCGCCAAGACCACCGTGACCGGCGTGGAAATGTTCCGCAAGCTGCTGGACCAGGGTCAGGCGGGCGACAATGCCGGTCTGCTGCTGCGCGGCACCAAGCGTGACGAAGTGGAGCGCGGCCAGGTGCTGGCCAAGCCGGGTTCGATTACCCCGCACACCGAGTTCGACGCCGAAGTGTACGTGCTGTCGAAGGACGAAGGCGGCCGTCACACCCCGTTCTTCAAGGGCTACCGTCCGCAGTTCTACTTCCGCACGACGGACGTGACGGGCTCGATCGAGCTGCCCAAGGACAAGGAAATGGTGCTGCCGGGCGACAACGTGTCGATGACGGTCACCCTGATCAACCCGGTGGCAATGGACGAAGGCCTGCGCTTCGCGATCCGCGAAGGCGGCCGCACCGTCGGCGCCGGCGTGGTCTCCAAGATCACCAAGTAAGCCTGCAGTACCCAGCGGTGATCTGCTGCTGGTTACGCGAATGGCGGGCCGGGAACCTCGGTCCGCCTTCGCCGTCTAAGGGACGTGCAACAGTTCAAGTCATACGCCAGTAGCTCAATTGGCAGAGCAGCGGTCTCCAAAACCGCAGGTTGGGGGTTCGAGTCCCTCCTGGCGTGCCACTTGCCACTCACCCTCCCGTGACCTTGGTCGCACCTGCAGCAAGAGTCGGATGAACAGCAAGATCGAACGCTCCAAGGGCGCCACTTCCGGTGGCGATATGGTCAAGTACGTTGGTGCCGCGCTGCTGGTGCTGGCGGGTCTGTTCGTCTGGTTCTGGTTCTCGGCGGATGTTGCGACGGCAAAGTTGGGTGCATGGGGCGGCCCGTTGCGTGCGCTGGCAGTTATCGTCGGCCTGGTGGCTGGTGGTGTCGTGTTCATGCTGACTGAAAAAGGTCACTGGGTCCGGTCGTTCCTGTCCGAGTCCCGCTTCGAGCTGCGCAAGGTGGTGTGGCCGACACGCCAGGAAGCCATCCGCATGACTTGGGTGGTGATTCTGGTGGTGGTCGTGCTGAGCCTGTTGCTGGGTGGGTTCGATTTCGTGATCCAGAAGTTGACCCAGCTGTTCCTGGGCCATTGAGGGAGATGACAGTGAAGCGTTGGTACGTCGTCCACGCCTATTCGGGTTTCGAGAAGTCGGTGGCGCAGGCGTTGCGCGACCGCATCGTGCGTGACGAGATGCAGGAGCGTTTCGGTGACGTGCTGGTGCCGACCGAGGAAGTGGTCGAAATGCGTTCCGGCCAGAAGCGCCGTTCCGAGCGCAAGTTCTTTCCCGGGTACGTATTGGTCCAGATCGAGACCCACGAGGAAGCCGGCATTCCGCGCATCGACAACGAAAGCTGGCATCTGGTCAAAGAAACCCCGCGCGTGCTGGGTTTCATCGGTGGCACCGCCGATCGCCCGCTGCCGATCCGCGACGAGGAAGCTGCCGCCATCCTCGACCGTGTGCAGGAAGGTGTGGAGAAGCCGCGTCCGAAGGTGCTGTTCGAGCCGGGCCAGATGGTCCGCGTCATCGATGGCCCGTTCAACGACTTCAACGGCGTGGTCGAGGAAGTCAATTACGAAAAGAGCAAGGTGCGTGTGTCGGTCACCATTTTTGGTCGCGCCACCCCCGTCGAGCTCGATTTCGGGCAGGTCGAAAAGGCTGCTTGAGCATCGTCGCCAGCCTGTTCAGGTTAGCGGCGCAAAAACTGCTAGAATCACCGGCTCCCTTCAATGGGGGTCGACACGAAGGCTGCCGCGAGGTGGCCTTCGGCGCGATTCGAGGATTTCAAGACGCGATGCCGGGACGCGTGATTCCCGGTCCGATGGGGAGCCTGTTGTCGCAAGGCGCTAGCACCCGGAGAGCACTCAAATGGCAAAGAAAGTTGTCGGTTACATCAAGCTGCAGGTGAAGGCCGGTCAGGCCAACCCCTCGCCGCCGGTCGGTCCTGCGCTGGGTCAGCGCGGCCTGAACATCATGGAGTTCTGCAAGGCGTTCAACGCCGCCACACAGAAGCTGGAGCCGGGCATCCCGGTGCCGGTGATCATCACGGCCTACTCGGACCGTACCTTCACCTTCATCACCAAGAGCACCCCGGCAACCGTGCTGCTCAAGAAGGCGGCGGGCATCACTTCCGGTTCCAAGCGTCCGAACACCGAAAAGGTGGGCAAGGTCACCCGCGCGCAGCTGGAAGACATCTGCAAGGCGAAGGAGCCGGACCTGACGGCTGCCGACCTGGACGCCGCCGTGCGTACGATCGCGGGCTCGGCCCGTTCCATGGGCCTGGTGGTGGAGGGTTAAGCAGATGGCACAGACCAAGCGTGAGAAGGCCATCAAGGCCGCCGTCGTCCCGGGCAAGGCATATGCCTTCGAGGACGCGATCAACATCCTGAAGACCGTCGCCAAGGCCAAGTTCGTCGAGTCGATCGATGTGGCCGTGCGTCTGGGCGTGGATGCCAAGAAGTCTGACCAGCAGGTGCGCGGTTCGACCGTGCTGCCGGCCGGTACCGGCAAGTCGGTGCGCGTGGCGGTGTTCGCCCCGGCCGGCGCCAAGGCCGATGAGGCTCTGGCCGCTGGCGCCGAAGCCGTCGGCATGGACGATCTGGCCGAGAAGATGCAGGCCGGCGACCTGAACTACGACGTCGTCATCGCCACCCCGGACGCGATGCGCGTCGTCGGCAAGCTGGGCACCGTGCTGGGCCCGCGCGGCCTGATGCCGAACCCGAAGGTCGGCACCGTGTCTGCCAACCCGGGCGAAGCGGTGAAGAATGCCAAGTCGGGCCAGGTGCGCTACCGCACCGACAAGGCCGGCATCATCCATTGCACCATCGGCAAGGCCAGCTTCGAAAACGCCGCGCTGCAGTCGAACCTGCAGGCGCTGCTGCTGGACCTGATCAAGGCCAAGCCGGCCACCTCGAAGGGCACCTACCTGCAGAAGGTTTCGGTCAGCTCGACGATGGGCCCGGGCGTCACCGTCGACCAGTCGTCGCTGACCCTGAAGTAATCGTTTCAAGCGGGTACGGCGCTTAAAGGTGCCGTATCCGTCATTTTGAAGGCGCCGAGCCGGCCTGTCCGGCCCGGTAGCCGTCAAAGACCGCAGGCGCGGTCAGCGCATACCGGCGACGGGCAGGGAAGCTCGATCTGGCAAGGAGTCGCCGCCGGGACAGCGGGATCGCTTAATCGATTCTTCGCGAATCACCCTGCGTAGATGGTGCCGCCCTTCTGGAGTTTTTCTGGTTTCACGCGGGTCCGGGATGTCCGGGCCGGCACACTCCAGGTCTGGAATGGCCACCACCGGAGCGTCACCCCGATGCTCCCGGCGTCCAGGACGGATGCCGCTCAGGACCGCACACGGCAGGAGCCGTAAGCGGAGTTCAATTGGAGGAGTGCAATGGCTCTCAATCTGTCCCAGAAGCAAGAAGTAGTCGCCGAGCTGGCAGACGTCGCCGCCAAGGCCCACTCCTTGATCGCAGCCGAATACGCTGGCACCACGGTCGCCCAGATGACCGCGATGCGCAAGCAGGCCCGCGAAACCGGTGTTTTCTTGAAGGTTGTCAAGAACACGCTGGCCTCGCGCGCCGTTGAAGGCACCGATTTCGCAGTCGCAAAGGACCAGATGGTCGGTCCGCTGCTGTATGCGTTTTCGCTCGAGGAGCCCGGCGCCGCCGGTCGCCTGATCAAGGATGCGGCCAAGGGCAACGACAAGCTGAAGGCGAAGGTCGTGGCAATCGGCGGGGAAGTGTTCCCGGCCAGCCACGTCGACGTGCTGGCATCGCTGCCGACCCGTGATCAGGCCCTGGCCATGCTGGCCCGCGTCCTGACCGAGCCGGTCACCATGTTCGCGCGCGCCATCAAGGCTGTTGGTGAGAAGCAGGAAGGTGGTGCGGCTGTCGAAGCTGCCGAGCCGGCTGCCGAAACCGCCTGAGTCGACGTTCACGTGGTTCCTGACGGAACCTGAATCCCAGAATATTTTCCAAAGGTAATCAAAATGTCCCTTACCAACGAGCAGATCGTCGACGCCATCGCCGAGAAGTCCCTGATGGAAGTGATGGAGCTGGTCAAGGCCATCGAAGACAAGTTCGGCGTTTCCGCCGCTGCCCCGGTTGCCGTGGCCGCCGCCGCCGGCCCGGCCGCCGCTGCCGAAGAGCAGACCGAGTTCAACGTCATCCTGAAGGATGCCGGCGCCAAGAAGGTCGAGGTCATCAAGGCCGTTCGCGCCATCACCGGCCTGGGCCTGAAGGAAGCGAAGGACCTGGCCGAAGCCGGTGGCGTCGTGAAGGAAGGCGCTTCGAAGGAAGACGCCGAGAAGTTCAAGAAGGACCTGGAAGCCGCCGGCGCGACCGTCGAGCTGAAGTAAGCAGTTCCCTTGCGTCGCCATCGAATCACGGCGATGCAGCCAAGGCTGGGGGCGTAAGCCCCCGGCCTTTGGTCGTTTCAAACCGCAAGCGGGTTTGCGGAGGTTGCAACCCGGTGCCGGCGCTTCGCGCAGGCGCACCGGTCAAGTCCAGCTCCGCATTCCAGGCGAGTTGGCAGTTGGAAGTAGCGGGAGAAGGCGTGCTGGTGCCGGCAATACCAGCGACTTCCAACTGACAATTTGAAAGTTCCCTTCCGGGTCGTGGACGCACGGCCTGCACAACAAGGTGGAAAGTCCCATGACGTCGTATTCGTACACCGAGAAAAAGCGCATCCGCAAGGATTTCGGCAAGCAGAGCTCGATCCTCGAGGTGCCGTTCCTGCTCGCCATCCAGGTCGATTCGTACCGTGAATTCCTGCAGGAAAACGTCGACCCGGCCAAGCGCGCCGACCACGGCCTGCACGCCGCGCTGAAGTCGGTGTTCCCGATCTCCAGCTACAGCGGCAACGCCGCGCTGGAATACGTGGGCTACAAGCTGGGCGACCCGGTGTTCGACGAGCGCGAGTGCCGCCAGCGCGGCATGAGCTACGGCGCGCCGCTGCGCGTGACCGTGCGCCTGGTCATCTACGACCGCGAGTCGTCGACCAAGGCGATCAAGTACGTGAAGGAGCAGGAGGTCTACCTCGGCGAAATCCCGCTGATGACCGACAACGGCACCTTCATCGTCAACGGTACCGAGCGCGTCATCGTCTCGCAGCTGCACCGTTCGCCGGGCGTGTTCTTCGACCACGACCGCGGCAAGACCCACAGCTCGGGCAAGCTGCTGTACAGCGCCCGCATCATCCCCTACCGCGGCTCCTGGCTGGACTTCGAGTTCGACCCGAAGGACGCGCTGTTCACCCGCATCGACCGCCGCCGCAAGTTGCCGGTGTCGATCCTGCTGCGCGCGCTCGGCTACAGCAATGAAGAGATGCTGGCCGAGTTCTTCGAGATCAACACCTTCCACATCCTGCCGGAAGGTGAGGGCGTGCAGCTGGAGCTGGTCGCCGAGCGCCTGCGCGGCGAAACCCTGGGCTTCGACCTGGCCGATGGCGACAAGGTCATCGTGGAAGCTGGCAAGCGCATCACCGCGCGCCACGTCAAGCAGCTGCAGGCCTCGGGCATCGCAGCGCTGGCGGTGCCGGACGACTACCTGGTCGGCCGCATCCTGTCGCACGACGTGGTCGACGCCAACACCGGCGAGCTGCTGGCCCAGGCCAACGACGAGATCACCGAAGAGCAGCTGCAGAACTTCCGCAAGGCCGGCGTCGATGCCGTGGGCACGCTGTGGGTGAACGATCTGGATCGTGGCCCGTACCTGTCCAACACCCTGCGCATCGACCCGACCAAGACCCAGCTCGAAGCGCTGGTCGAGATCTACCGGATGATGCGCCCGGGCGAGCCGCCGACCAAGGACGCCGCGCAGAACCTGTTCCACAACCTGTTCTTCACCTTCGAGCGCTACGACCTGTCCACGGTCGGCCGCATGAAGTTCAACCGCCGCGTCGGCCGCAAGGAAGTCACCGGCGAGGCCGTGCTGTACGACAACAAGTATTTCGGCGAGCGCAACGACGAGGAGTCCAAGCGCCTGGTCGCCGCGCATGGCGAGGGTTCGGACATCCTCGACGTGATCAAGGTGCTGACCGAGATCCGCAACGGTCGTGGCGTCGTCGATGACATCGACCACCTTGGCAACCGTCGCGTGCGTTCGGTCGGCGAAATGGCCGAAAACGTGTTCCGCGTCGGCCTGGTCCGCGTCGAGCGCGCGGTCAAGGAGCGCCTGTCGATGGCCGAATCCGAAGGCCTGACGCCGCAGGAGCTGATCAACGCCAAGCCGGTGGCCGCCGCGATCAAGGAGTTCTTCGGCTCCTCGCAGCTGTCGCAGTTCATGGACCAGAACAACCCGCTGTCGGAAGTGACCCACAAGCGCCGCGTCTCGGCCCTCGGCCCGGGCGGCCTGACCCGCGAGCGCGCCGGCTTCGAAGTGCGCGACGTGCACCCGACCCACTACGGCCGCGTCTGCACCATCGAAACCCCGGAAGGCCCGAACATCGGCCTGATCAATTCGCTGGCGGTGTTCGCCCGCACCAACAAGTACGGCTTCCTCGAGACCCCGTACCGCAAGGTCGTGGACGGCAAGGTCACCGACGACGTCGAGTACCTGTCGGCGATCGAGGAGAACGAGTACGTCATCGCCCAGGCCAACGCCCTGACCGATGCCAAGAACATGCTCACCGAGCAGTTCGTGCCGTGCCGCTTCCAGGGCGAGTCGCTGCTGAAGCCGCCGGCGGAAGTGCACTTCATGGACGTCTCGCCGATGCAGACCGTGTCGGTCGCCGCGGCGCTGGTGCCGTTCCTGGAGCACGACGACGCCAACCGCGCGCTGATGGGCGCCAACATGCAGCGCCAGGCGGTGCCGACCCTGCGTGCGCAGAAGCCGCTGGTGGGTACCGGCATCGAGCGCGCCGTGGCGCGTGACTCGGGCGTGACCGTGAACGCCCGCCGTGGCGGCCAGATCGTGCAGATCGACGCCGGCCGCATCGTGGTCAAGGCCAACGAGAACGAGATCACCGATGCCGCCGACGCCGGCGTCGATATCTACAACCTGATCAAGTACACCCGTTCGAACCAGAACACCTGCATCAACCAGCGTCCGCTGGTGAACGTGGGTGACGTGATCGCGCGCGGCGACGTGCTGGCCGATGGCCCGTCCACCGACATCGGCGAGCTGGCGCTGGGCCAGAACATGCTGATCGCGTTCATGCCNTGGAACGGCTACAACTTCGAAGACTCCATCCTGCTGTCCGAGCGTGTGGTCGAAGAAGATCGTTACACCACGATCCACATCGAAGAACTGACCTGCGTTGCACGTGACACCAAGCTGGGGCCGGAGGAAATTTCCGCCGACATCCCCAACGTCTCCGAGCAGGCGCTGAACCGCCTCGACGAGAGCGGCGTGGTCTACATCGGTGCCGAAGTGCGTGCCGGCGACATCATGGTCGGCAAGGTCACGCCGAAGGGCGAGAGCCAGCTGACCCCGGAAGAGAAGCTGCTGCGCGCGATCTTCGGCGAGAAGGCTTCGGACGTTAAGGACAGCTCGCTGCGCGTGCCGCCGGGCATGGACGGCACCGTCATCGACGTGCAGGTGTTCACCCGCGACGGCATCGAGAAGGACAAGCGTGCGCGCCAGATCGAGGAAAACGAGATCAAGCGCGTCAAGAAGGACTTCGACGACCAGTTCCGCATCCTGGAAGGCGCCATCTACGCGCGCCTGCGCGAACAGTTGCTGGGCAAGGTTGCCAATGGCGGTGCCGGCCTGAAGAAGGGCGATACGGTCACCTCGCTGGTGCTCGATGGCCTGAAGAAGGCCGACTGGTTCACCCTGCGCATGAAGGACGAGGACGCCTCCGAGGCCATCGAGCGCGCGCAGATGCAGATCCAGGCCCACGAGCAGGAGTTCGAGCGCCGCTTCGCCGACAAGCGCGGCAAGATCACCCAGGGTGACGACCTCGCCCCGGGCGTGCTGAAGATGGTCAAGGTGTTCCTGGCGGTGAAGCGCCGCATCCAGCCGGGCGACAAGATGGCCGGCCGCCACGGCAACAAGGGCGTGGTGTCCAACGTGGTGCCGGTCGAGGACATGCCGTACATGGCCGACGGTACTTCGGTCGACATCTGTCTGAACCCGCTGGGCGTGCCGAGCCGCATGAACATCGGCCAGATCCTCGAAGTGCACCTGGGCTGGGCCGCCAAGGGCCTGGGCAAGCGCATCCAGAAGATGCTGGAGCAGCAGCGTGCGGTCAGCGAACTGCGCGAGTTCCTCGGCAAGATCTACAACCACGACAGCAAGCTGGCCGGCGAGCGCGTGGACCTGTCGCAGTTCAGCGATGAAGAGCTGATCGCGCTGGCGAAGAACCTGACCGACGGCGTGCCAATGGCCACCCCGGTGTTCGACGGCGCGCACGAGGACGAGATCCGCGAGATGCTGAACCTGGCCTACCCGGACGGCGACAGCGACACCGAGCAGCTCGGCTTCAACGCCAGCAAGACCCAGATGCAGCTGTACGACGGCCGCACCGGCGAGGCGTTCGACCGCAAGACCACGGTCGGCTACATGCACTACCTGAAGCTGAACCACCTGGTCGACGACAAGATGCACGCCCGTTCGACCGGCCCGTACTCGCTCGTCACCCAGCAGCCGCTGGGCGGCAAGGCGCAGTTCGGTGGCCAGCGCTTCGGCGAAATGGAAGTCTGGGCGCTGGAAGCCTACGGCGCNGCCTACACCCTGCAGGAAATGCTGACGGTGAAGTCCGACGACGTGCAGGGCCGCAACCAGATGTACAAGAACATCGTCGACGGTGAGCACGAGATGGTCGCGGGCATGCCGGAATCCTTCAACGTGCTGGTGAAGGAAATCCGCTCCCTGGCCATCAACATGGAACTGGAAGACAACTGATCGCGCAGGCGCCGCCGCAGTGATGCGGCGGCGCCGTCCGCAGTGACCGACAGCCCATCGACAAAGATTTCCTCCTTTCGGAGAACACCATGAAAGACCTGCTCAACCTCTTCAACCAGCAGCGCCAGACGCTGGACTTCGACGCGATCAAGATCGCGCTGGCCTCGCCGGACCTGATCCGCTCGTGGTCCTTCGGCGAAGTGAAGAAGCCGGAAACCATCAACTACCGTACCTTCAAGCCCGAGCGTGACGGCCTGTTCTGCGCCGCCATCTTCGGCCCGGTGAAGGACTACGAGTGCCTGTGCGGCAAGTACAAGCGCATGAAGCACCGCGGCGTGGTCTGCGAGAAGTGCGGCACCGAGGTGACCCTGGCCAAGGTGCGCCGCGAGCGCATGGGCCACATCGATCTGGCCTCGCCGGTCGCGCACATCTGGTTCCTGAAGAGCCTGCCCTCGCGCATCGGCCTGATGCTGGATATGACCCTGCGCGACATCGAGCGTGTGCTGTACTTCGAAGCCTACGTGGTGACCGAGCCGGGCCTGACCAGCCTGGAGCGCCGCCAGCTGCTGACCGAAGAGCAGTACCTGCAGGCGCGCCAGGAGCACGGCGACGACTTCGATGCCGCGATGGGTGCCGAGGCCGTGTACGAGCTGCTGCGCACCATCGACCTGCAGGCCGAGATGGTGCGGTTGAAGGAAGAAATCGCCGCTACCGGTTCGGAAACCAAGCTCAAGCGCCTGACCAAGCGCATCAAGCTGGTCGAAGCCTTCCTCGAATCCGGCAACCGCCCGGAGTGGATGGTGATGACCGTGCTGCCGGTGCTGCCGCCGGACCTGCGCCCGCTGGTGCCGCTGGACGGCGGCCGCTTCGCGACCTCCGACCTGAACGACCTGTACCGCCGCGTCATCAACCGCAACAACCGCCTGCGCCGCCTGCTGGAGCTGAACGCCCCGGACATCATCGTGCGCAACGAAAAGCGCATGCTGCAGGAATCGGTCGATGCGCTGCTGGACAACGGCCGCCGCGGCCGCGCCATCACCGGCACCAACAAGCGCCCGCTGAAGTCGCTGGCCGACATGATCAAGGGCAAGCAGGGCCGCTTCCGCCAGAACCTGCTCGGCAAGCGCGTGGACTACTCCGGCCGCTCGGTGATCACCGTCGGCCCGTACCTGAAGCTGCACCAGTGCGGCCTGCCGAAGAAGATGGCGCTGGAGCTGTTCAAGCCGTTCGTGTTCGCCAAGCTGCAGCGCCGCGGCCTGGCCACCACCATCAAGGCCGCCAAGAAGCTGGTCGAAAGCCAGGAACCGGTGGTGTGGGACATTCTGGAAGAAGTCATCCGCGAGCATCCGGTTCTGTTGAACCGCGCCCCGACCCTGCACCGTCTCGGCATCCAGGCGTTCGAGCCGNTGCTGATCGAAGGCAAGGCCATCCAATTGCACCCGCTGGTCTGCACCGCGTTCAACGCCGACTTCGACGGNGACCAGATGGCCGTGCACGTGCCGCTGTCGCTGGAAGCGCAGCTGGAAGCGCGTGCGCTGATGATGTCCACCAACAACATCCTGTCGCCGGCCAACGGCGAGCCGATCATCGTGCCGTCGCAGGACGTGGTGCTGGGCCTTTACTACATGAGCCGCGCCCTGGTGAACAAGAAGGGCGAGGGCATGGCGTTCGCCAACACCGACGAGGTCAAGCGCGCCTACGACAACCGTCAGGTCGAGCTGCACGCCAAGGTCAAGGTGCGCATCAGCCAGGTCGAGCGCGACGAGGACGGCAACAAGATCAGGAAGAGCTCGATCGTGGACACCACGGTCGGCCGTGCGCTGCTCAGCGAAATCATGCCCGAAGGCCTGCCGTTCGAGCTGTGCAACACCGAGATGACCAAGAAGAACATCTCGCGCCTGATCAACCAGAGCTACCGCCTGCTCGGCCTGAAGGACACCGTGGTGTTCGCCGACAAGCTGATGTACACCGGCTACGCCTACGCAACCCGCGCGGGCGTGTCGATCGGCATCGACGACATGCTGATCCCGGACGAGAAGAAGGGCATCCTCGGCGAAGCCGAGCAGGAAGTGCTGGAAATCCAGGAGCAGTACCAGTCGGGTCTGGTCACCGCCGGCGAGCGCTACAACAAGGTGGTCGACATCTGGTCGCGCACCAACGAGCGCATCGCCAAGGCGATGATGGAAACCATCGGTACCGAGAAGGTCGAGGATGCCGAAGGCAAGACCGTCGACCAGAAGTCGATGAACTCGCTGTACATCATGGCCGACTCCGGTGCGCGTGGTAGCCAGGCGCAGATCCGTCAGCTGGCCGGTATGCGTGGCCTGATGGCGCGTCCGGACGGCTCGATCATCGAAACGCCGATCAAGGCGAACTTCCGCGAAGGCCTGAACGTGCAGGAGTACTTCAACTCCACCCACGGCGCGCGCAAGGGTCTGGCCGATACCGCGTTGAAGACGGCGAACTCGGGTTACCTGACCCGTCGCCTTGTGGACGTCGCGCAGGACGTGGTGATCACCGAGGTCGATTGCGGCACCACCGAAGGCCTGACCATGACCCCGATCGTGGAAGGCGGCGACGTGGTCGAGCCGTTGAAGGACCGCGTGCTGGGCCGCGTCGTGGCCGAGGACGTGTTCCTGCCGGGCAACGACGAGGATCCGATCGTCACCCGCAACACACTGCTCGACGAGCAGTGGGTGAACAAGCTGGAAGAGGCGGGCGTGCAGACCATCAAGGTCCGCTCGACCATCACCTGCGAATCGTCCTTCGGCGTGTGCTCGCACTGCTACGGTCGCGACCTGGCCCGTGGCCACATCGTCAATATCGGCGAAGCGGTCGGCGTCATCGCCGCGCAGTCGATCGGTGAGCCCGGCACCCAGCTGACCATGCGTACCTTCCATATCGGTGGTGCGGCGTCGCGTGCGGCTGCGGTGGACAACATCACCGTCAAGACCACCGGTTCGGTCAAGTTCACCAACCTCAAGTCGGTCGAGCACGCCAACGGTTCGCTGGTGGCGGTGTCGCGTTCGGGCGAGGTGTCGGTGCTCGACGCCCACGGCCGCGAGCGCGAGCGCTACAAGCTGACCTACGGCGCGACCATCAACGTCAAGGACGGCGCCGAGGTCAAGGCCGGCCAGACCGTGGCCAACTGGGACCCGCACAACCACCCGATCGTGTCGGAAGTGGCCGGTTTCGTGCGCTTCATCGACTTCGTCGACGGTATCACCGTCATCGAGAAGACCGACGAGCTGACCGGCCTGGCTTCGCGCGAGATCACCGATCCGAAGCGTCGCGGCTCGCAGGCCAAGGACCTGCGCCCGCTGGTCCGCATCGTCGATGGCAAGGGCAACGACCTGACCATCCCGGGCACCGACCTGCCGGCGCAGTACCTGCTGCCGCCGCGTTCGATCGTCAACCTGCAGGACGGCGCCCCGGTGGGCGTGGGCGACGTGGTTGCCAAGATCCCGCAGGAAGCTTCCAAGACCCGCGATATCACCGGCGGTCTGCCGCGCGTGGCCGATCTGTTCGAAGCACGCAAGCCGAAGGATCCTGCGATCCTGGCCGAACGTTCGGGCATCATCAGCTTCGGCAAGGACACCAAGGGCAAGCAGCGCCTGATCATCAAGGATACCGATGGTTCCGAGCACGAGGAGCTGATCCCGAAGTACCGCCAGATCATCGTGTTCGAAGGCGAGCACGTGACCCGCGGCGAAACCGTGGTGGACGGCGAGCCGAGCCCGCAGGACATCCTGCGCCTGAAGGGCGTGGAGGAGCTGGCGCGCTACCTGGTCAAGGAAATCCAGGACGTGTACCGCCTGCAGGGCGTGAAGATCAACGACAAGCACATCGAGGTGATTTCCCGCCAGATGCTGCGCAAGGTCGAGATCACCGACCAGGGCGGCAGCAAGTTCCTCAACGGCGAGCAGGCCGAGCGCCAGCGCGTCATCGAGGAAAATGCGAAACTTGCAACCCGCAACGAACTGCCGGCCCGTTTCGAGCCGGTGCTGCTGGGCATCACCAAGGCCTCGCTGGCGACCGAGTCGTTCATCTCGGCTGCGTCGTTCCAGGAGACCACCCGCGTGCTGACCGAGGCCGCCGTGCGCGGCACCGCCGACAACCTGCGTGGCCTGAAGGAAAACGTCATCGTCGGCCGCCTGATTCCGGCGGGTACCGGCCTTGCGTACCATACCAAGCGCCGTCGCGGCGCCTCCGGCCTGACCGAGTCGGAGATCGAAACCCTGGCCGGTACGGCCGCGGTGGTCGAATCGGAGGTTGCGTCGACCGAAGCCGGACAGGCAACGGGCGGCGAAGAGTGAGGTAGGTCCGGCCCCTCGGGGTCGGGCGCTTTGAAGGATTGCCGGCCCGTCCCCGGGCCGGTAATCCAAACCTGAACGGGGTACATGGAGGCCCCCCTGTAACGGTCCCGGATAAGGGCTGGCCCGGAAGGAGCGCGTTTGACTGTGTTTCGGAGGGGTTGCTACAATCGTCTGTCTCGGCAGGCCTGAATTTCGGGCCTGCTTTCCATTTTCCGCATCTGGCCGTTTTTCGCGGCCCCAATCAGAAGAACCTACTGATGGCGACGATCAACCAGCTGGTCCGCAAGCCGCGGCAAGCGACCACCTACAAGAGTGCCTCGCCGGCGCTCGACAAGTGCCCGCAGCGCCGTGGCGTCTGCACCCGTGTCTACACCACCACTCCGAAGAAGCCGAACTCGGCTCTGCGCAAGGTTGCAAAGGTCCGCCTGACCAACCAGGAAGAAGTGATTTCCTACATCGGCGGTGAAGGCCACAACCTGCAGGAGCACTCCGTGGTCCTGATCCGCGGCGGTCGCGTCAAGGATCTGCCGGGTGTGCGTTACCACACCGTCCGTGGCTCGCTCGATGCCGCCGGCGTCGCCAAGCGCCGCCAGGCCCGTTCCAAGTACGGCGCCAAGCGTCCGAAGGCCTAAGGGGAGAGCATCATGTCGCGTAAGGGTAATACTCCGCAGCGTTCCGTCCTGCCCGATCCGAAGCACGGGAGCGAAACCATCGCCCGCTTCATCAACATGGTGATGCAGAGCGGCAAGAAGTCCGTGGCCGAGAAGATCGTCTATGGCGCAATGGATGTCATCGGTGAAAAGAATCCGGATGCCGTCGAGCTGGTGCAGAAGGCGCTGGACAACGTCGCCCCGTCGGTCGAGGTGAAGTCGCGCCGCGTCGGTGGTGCCACCTACCAGGTGCCGGTCGAAGTGCGCGCCTCGCGCAAGATGGCGCTGGCCATGCGCTGGCTGATCGAGTCGGCGCGCAAGCGCGGCGAGAACAGCATGCCGCGCAAGCTGGCTGCCGAACTGCTGGATGCCTCCGAGAACCGTGGCGGCGCCATCAAGAAGCGTGAAGAAACCCACCGCATGGCGGAAGCGAACAAGGCGTTCGCGCACTACCGCTGGTGAGTTTGACGGCCTTGTGAGACAGGCCCGGTGACGCCCGAGGGCGTCACTTCGCGGCGACAGAATCGCCGCGTCAACCCGAAGGCCGCCGCAAGGCGGCATTCGGCCATTCCGAAATCCGAAAATTGAGAGGCTCCCCGTGGCCCGCACCACTCCCATCGAGCGTTACCGCAACTTCGGCATCATGGCCCACATCGATGCCGGCAAGACCACCACGTCCGAGCGCATCCTGTTCTACACCGGCAAGAGCCACAAGCTGGGTGAGGTGCACGATGGCGCCGCCACCATGGACTGGATGGAGCAGGAGCAGGAGCGTGGCATCACGATCCAGTCCGCTGCCACCACCGCGTTCTGGAAGGGCATGGACAAGTCGATGCCGGAGCATCGCTTCAACATCATCGACACTCCCGGGCACGTCGACTTCACCATCGAAGTGGAGCGCTCGCTGCGCGTGCTCGACGGTGCGGTGTTCGTGCTGTGTGCCGTCGGCGGCGTGCAGCCGCAGTCGGAGACCGTGTGGCGCCAGGCCAACAAGTACCACGTGCCGCGCATCGCGTTCGTCAACAAGATGGACCGCACCGGCGCCAACTTCTTCAAGGTTCGTGACCAGCTGAAGGCCAAGCTGGGCGCCGTGCCGGTGCCGATGCAGGTGCCGATCGGCGCCGAGGAAGGCTTCAAGGGCGTCGTCGACCTGCTGAAGATGAAGGCCATCCATTGGGATGAGGCATCCCAGGGCATGAAGTTCGAGTACGGCGACATCCCGGCCGATCTGCAGGAAAAGGCCGAAGAGGCCCGTACCTTCATGATCGAGACCGCGGCCGAAGCCAACGAAGAGCTGATGGAAAAATACCTGGGCGGCGAAGAGCTGGCCGAGGCTGAAATCATCGAGGCCCTGCGTATCCGCACCCTGGCCACCGAGATCGTGCCGATGTTCTGCGGCTCGGCGTTCAAGAACAAGGGCGTGCAGGCCATGCTCGACGGCGTGATCCAGTTGCTGCCGTCGCCGGTGGACGTGCCGGACGTGAAGGGCACGGATATCGACGATGACGCCGTCGAGATGACCCGCAAGTCGGATGACAAGGCTCCGTTCTCGGCGCTGGCGTTCAAGATCATCACCGACCCGTTCGTTGGTGCGTTGACCTTCTTCCGCGTCTATTCCGGCGTGCTGAACGGTGGCGACACCGTGATGAACTCGGTGAAGGGCAAGAAGGAGCGCATCGGCCGCATCCTGCAGATGCACTCGAACAACCGCGAGGAAATCAAGGAAGTTCTGGCTGGTGACATTGCTGCCGCCGTGGGCCTGAAGGACACCACCACCGGTGACACGCTGTGCGCGGTCGATGCGCCGATCGTGCTCGAGCGCATGGTCTTCCCGGAGCCGGTGATTTCGATGGCGGTCGAGCCGAAGACCAAGTCGGACCAGGAAAAAATGGGTCTGGCGCTGGGCCGTCTGGCCCAGGAGGATCCGTCGTTCCGCGTCAAGACCGACGAGGAATCCGGCCAGACCATCATCTCNGGCATGGGCGAGCTGCACCTGGACATCATCGTCGACCGCCTCAAGCGCGAGTTCAACGTCGAGGCCAACGTCGGCAAGCCGCAGGTCGCATACCGCGAAACCATCCAGGCCGCTGACGTCAAGTCGGATTACAAGCACGCCAAGCAGTCCGGCGGCAAGGGCCAGTACGGCCACGTCGTGATCGAGCTGTCGCCGATCACTGCCGAGGACCGTGCCGATCCGAAGATCGCTCCGCTGATCAAGGACGATTTCCTGTTCCTGAACGAAATCACCGGTGGCGTGATCCCGAAGGAATTCATTCCTTCCGTGGAAAAGGGTCTGCGCGAAACCATCACCAGCGGCCCGCTGGCCGGCTTCCCGGTGGTGGACGTGAAGGTCAAGCTGGTGTTCGGCTCGTACCATGACGTCGACTCGTCGGAAATGGCGTTCAAGCTCGCCTCGTCGATGGCCTTCAAGCAGGGCTTCGCCAAGGCCAAGCCGGTGCTGCTGGAGCCGATCATGAAGGTCGAGATCGTCACCCCGGAGGACTACCAGGGCGACGTGATGGGCGATGTGAGTCGCCGCCGTGGCGTGTTGCAGGGTTCGGGCACCACCGGTGACGGCTCGGCCAGCATCATCAATGCGATGATCCCGCTGGGCGAAATGTTCGGTTACGCCACTGCGTTGCGTTCGCAGACCCAGGGTCGCGCCACCTTCACGATGGAGTTCGACCACTACGAACCGGCGCCGAGCAACATCGCCGAAACCGTCATCAAGAAGGCTTGATAGTCGTGATGCGGGATTCGTGATTTGAGCACGGATCCCGCTTTCGCCAATCACCAATCACCAATTACTGAGGTAGAGAACAATGGCCAAGGGCAAGTTCGAACGCACCAAGCCGCACGTCAACGTCGGCACCATCGGTCACGTCGACCACGGCAAGACCACGCTGACCGCAGCGCTGACCAAGATCGGCGCCGAGCGCTT